>NZ_AP042423.1:0-28246 GCF_055387075.1 Marinitoga okinawensis
ATATTAACGTGTGTGAAGAATTTTTGATTAATAATCTCAACAATACTTTCTAAAGTTGTATGAATTTCATTTTTTATTTTATCAAAAAATTATACTTTTGCTCTCTGTTATAATCTGCCTCTCCCTTTTTGATTTTAATTTGGCATCATGTTAATATCTAATTTATCTGCTATCTGAACAATTTTTTCTGTATCCTTTTATCTAACTTTAGATGGACTTTCAAAATCTGTTTTTATAAACCATATATGAATTTTGATTCCATCTTTTTCTTCCATTATATATTCAAAATCTTCTATTGAATTAGAATATACTATTAACCATCCTTCTTTTAATCCTTTTCTTGTTACGTATTCAAATAATTGTTTTTTCGCTTTTTCATATTCATCTGTATCTATATTCGCTTTTACTTCTATTAAGTATTCTCTGTTATTTAAATTTATTAATAAATCTATCCTTCCTCCGCCGACCTGTGTTTCAGGATATACTTTTCCTTCTGCTGCTTCTACATATAAACTCAGAAATTGATCTAAATTGTATTGATATACTCCTTCATAGTAATTTCTTCCTTTAAACATTATTGCTCCTCTTTGTTTTATATATTTTGTATAGCGTTCTATTAGTTTATTTAAATCTAATATACCGTTATTATCTATATAATTTTTTATCGTTTCTCCAAATGGTTTCATTTTTTCTTTTTCTCCATTTATTTGCGGCTTAAATCTGTCATATAATGCTTTGTAATATAACGGTACTCTTACACAACATTTCCCTTCACAATTATCTATTACTCCATTTAAATATAGATAATTTATCCTTTCATCATATATATTAAATTCAACGCTTCCTGGTTCAAATAATATTTTCATTACCAATTCTTTTTCTTTTTTTGCTTTGTTTATTATATTAGCTATGTTTTTATCTATATATACATACATAAAATCATTTAATGTTTTTTCAAAATATTCTTTCGTTATTATCTTTTCACTCTTAGCTTTTTTCGCTACTAAATCATAGGCTAATGCATTGGTTAATCCGGGTTGTCCTCCTGCATTATGCCATATGAGTTCTTTTACTTCCTCTTCAAATATCTGCCCTGTTTCTTTTTCATGTTGATTCAATAAGTCATATACTTGTTCTTTAGTAAAATATGGCACTTCCATATGTTCTGCTATATTAAATGGGCTTGCATTATCCTCTAATATTCCACTTAAATATCCTACGCTTATTAGTATTACACTTCTTAATCCATATATTTCTCTGCTGTGATATATTGTTCTTATTACATGTAAAAATTGATTCATTATTCTTTCATCATCAAGCCTTTCAAATTCATCTATCATTAACACTATTTCTTTATTTTTTGTTGTATACAATTTTTCTATTGTATTTCTTATATCATCAATATTTTTTGGTGTTTTTTCAATTAATTTTTCTTCTTTATATATCTTTTTATATGATCTATTAATATCTTCTACTAATGTCTCAAGAAAATCTTTTTCATCTTTATTCATATAACTTTCAAAAGATATAAATATAGGTAAATATTTATCTTTTATCTTTTTCACTATTTCATTCAAAAATGTAGTCTTCCCTGTTTGTCTTGGTGCTGATACTGTAAAGTATCTCCAATTTTCTATATGATCAATCGCTTCTTTCATTAACTTTGTTCTTTCTACATAGTAACATGTTTTCTTATCAACAGGTCCACTTGTACAGAATCGTCTCATCATTTCGCCTCCATCTTGAGAATATTCTCATATATTCCTTGCCATAAACGCTAAAATTTGAGCCTGTATGCCCTTTGTTTTTGTTTTTATAACAAAACCTATTTATTGAAATTTTAATGCCCTTAAAACGGCTAATTTTGAAATTCTATATGCATTCATATATAAACATGATAGACATTTTTTTTAATTAGTTATAAGCATACCTAAGCAATATCCCTTTACAAATTTTTTAACAGCTTCATAATTTTCAATATTTAATGTAAGCGGATCAGGTATTCTAATATTGTATTTTGAAGAATAATCAATAAATAGATGAAATATTTTTTCTAATGCACCTTTTTTAAGTAAATAATTTAATTCTTTTGCAAATTTTAATCTAATAGAATAGTCTAATCTTACAGCTAACCCATAGGTATATCCTAATTTGTTTAAATTATAATCATCTATCACATTATCACCTGCAATTTGAACTTTAATAACAAAAATGATATAATTTAAGTAGATACTTAAAACATTCTATAAGTTTTATGTTATATTGTGAGCCTGCAATCGCAGGCATTTTTTATTGTTACATCATGTTAATTAAAATAAGATGATTTAAGGTGTCTGTTTTTATTAGATGAGTTTTTAATCAAAAAAGTTATTTTTAAACGAGTATGATAGCAAATATTAGCGTATGAGAAGGGTTTTATTCGGCTGGCTCTACAATATCAGCTAATTCTAATAGTAGCTTTAATGCTTTCGAATTTATTAAAAGTATAGTTGTTTTTACTATTTTCATATGATTATTAAAAACTTTAAATTTTACTTTTTTAAATAATGGGATTTATTTTTGCACACTCATTTTTAACGTTTATACTTTAAAAATTGATCTTCAATATAATGTTTATTTTCCAAAAAATCGAAAATCTTATTTTTTTCGTCAATAATGGTATTTAAAGTATTTTTCATATTTCTATAATCATCTAATTCATAAAATTCACTAATTAAATTCAAATAGTTATTGTTTTTAATATATTTAACTTCTTTAAATTTATTAAATATCTCCATCATATCATCTTTATGCTCAAATAAAAAGTCATGAATATCTTTTAGATTTAATTCTTTTATTTTAGATATAAATTTTAAGATGCTTGGAATTATTTCTTCTTCAAATTTTAAATTTAAAGCTTCATAATATCTATTTTTTACAGTTTTTAGAAAATATGCTTCAAAATTTTTTCCATTTAATTTTGCATATAGAATTGATTTTAAAAGAACTTCTTTATCTTGATTTTTTAATATGTTTATAGAAGTATCAATAAATATTTTATTTAATTCAAAGATATCTATTTTAAGGATTGATAAAATTAATGAATATTCTATAGCTTCATCATAATTTAATTTATCTAGTCTATTCTGTTGACCATTGTAGTAGTAGTTATTTTTATTATTTATAATAATATTATTACTACTACTACTCGTTCTACTCTGTTGACCACTGATTTTTTCTAATAAAATTCTCAAATCTATAACAGTTCCTATATTTAATTTTGTAATTCTTATTTCATCAATATTTTCTAATTCATTGTAAAAATTTGCTATTGATTGTCTAGATTTTTTAGTAATTTTTTGAATCTGTGAAATACTTGTTTCAAACTTTGGCGACATATAATGCGAAAACACCTGTAAAAAAAGTATTTTTGTTGCATAATTAACATTCCATTCTGATACTTCATTTATTAAATTCACAAAAATATCATTATTAATTTCTACTATTCTACTCTGTTGACTAGCATTAGTATTTTTTAAAACATCATCGTTTTTTTCTGTTCTACTCTGTTGACCATTATCGTTTTTTTCTGTTCTACTCTGTTGACCATTATCGTTTTTTTCTGTTCTACTCTGTTGACCATTATCGTTTTTTTCTGTTCTACTCTGTTGACTACTTTCATTTTGTTGACTAATTCTATTCTGTTGAACAGTTCTACTCTGTTGACCATAATTCTGTTGAACAGTTCTACTCTGTTGACCATAATTCTGTTGAACAGTTCTACTCTGTTGACCATAATTCTGTTGAACAGTTCTACTTTGTTGACCACTTTTATTCTGTTGAACAGTTCTACTCTGTTGACCATAATTCTGTTTGTTTTTTTCTAATTCTTCGATATTCGTTTTTACCGAATCACTACGATCTTCGTATAAAGTTTTTAATCCTTCATATTTTTTACTCATTTTATACGCCACCTTCTTGATTAACTATTTTTATAATATTTTTCATTAATTCAGCCATTTGTATATGGGCTTTTGAAGAAGTAGAAGCTACTTTAAACAAAGGTTCTTTCATATCTAATGCAGTTTGAAAATCAGCTTTTTTACCTAAAGGTGGATTTATAATATAATTTGAAAATTTTCTTTCAATTACATTTAAAATAATTGAATGTGTTTTATATCTTCTATCAAGCATATTTAATATTAAGCCACCCACTTTTAAATTTTTATTGAATTTTTGGGCAATTAAAATATTTTCAAACATTAAATCTAATCCTACTAATGAAAGTCTATCTGGTAATAATGGAATAAAAATATATTCAGCTACTTTTAATGCGTTTGCTGTAAATATATTAGTTGAAGGTGGATTATCGATTATGATATAATCATAGTTTTTTCCATATTCATCAATAAAATATTTTAATCTTGATGTTCTATCCATTATATTAATTGATGAATTTTCTACTTTAGCTAAAGTAAGTAAAGAAGGAACTATATCAATATTTTCAAATTTTGTTGGCATTATTAAACTTTTCCATCTTGGGATATCAATATCTTCTTCAAATAACATTGAAATATTTAAATCTTCTGTATAATTAAGTTGTTCATTGTCAAGAAAATTTTCACTAGTATTAGCTTGAGGATCTAAATCAATCACTAAAATTTTTTTGTTTTTTTTAGATTTTTGCAAGAAATTAATATATGTGGCCAAATTAAATACGATAAAAGTCTTTCCAACTCCACCTTTCATATTATTTATAGATATAACTTTCATATTTATCCCTCCTGTTTTTACATTTATTATATCAAAAATACCTATTAATTTCAAATAATATTACATATACTTTTAAAAATGTTATTATAAAGGATATATAAACTTTCTATTATTATAAATATAATAAACAAATAATAATAAAAAATATATCTTATGTCATTTATACACTAAAAAATATGATTATTAATAATATTATACGTATAGTAAAACAATAGTATGCTATTTTGCCTTTTTTAATATATAAACTTTATAATTATTTTAATGAATATATACTTCATATTTTCTAATAGTTGATAACATTTCAGAAGTTACTCAATGTTTAAACTTTTTATCTGTTGACAATTTCGATTTTAAAATAAGAGAATATAACCCATATTCGTTAATGGCAGTTAAACCTCTATTTGGAATTTCTAAGGTAGCGTTTTGCGACCTTTGCAAAACTTGCTTATCTTCGACATCTACGTGTTTTATTAGTATGTCTTTAGTATTTTTATATCCTAAAATATTCGTAACATCTTTTCCAACAAACCAAGGCTCATTATCTTTCATAATAACTCTAACATTACCAAGTTCTTCATTTTCAAATATCTTTAAAGCATAATCACTCATTATATCTCCATCTCTTTAATTAATTTATTTATAACATTGTTTTTAATCTTCAATATCATACTTATAAAATCTTCTAATTCATCAAATGTAAAATATTATAATTAAGATGAATCAAAAGCTATTTCATAATTTAAAATAGATAGATTCTAAAAATTCCAATATTTTTTTTGATAATAATAAAATCCAACTTCCGATAAGTATAGTTATAAGAAATTGGATAATTATGTGGATGTTTTAGTTTCAGAATTTAATATTATGCATATAATAAAAGCTTGGATAAGACTAGCTGCATCATTTTAACGTATTATAAATTACTTAAAATATTTTTTTGGTTAAATTTAAAACATATACAGTTTTTTGACAAGGAAAATATTCAATAATTAAAATTAAATATAATATTTATCAATAATTCATGAATAATATTATTCCAAATAAAAAAATGTTTGTGTTAAAATCCATCTAATGCTTATATAATCAATAATATAAAAAAAATATATATTTTGTTTTTTATAAAAAAATGGTATAATTAATATGTATATAAATCAAACAAGTTAAGGAGGGGATAATATGAGTAAAAAAAGAGTATTTTTTATATCACTTTTATTAATTATATTGTCTTTTAGTTTAGTAGGGTGTTTTTCAGCAAAAATTTCGGATAAAGATAGTTCTTTAAATGAAGATGCATCGTTAGAAGTATTATTAACAGATAATCCTATTAGTGATATAGACGCATTAAAGGTTTTCATTAAAGATATGTATTTTACCTATGATTTAAATGGGGAAAGTTATGAATCAACACCTGTTTTAGTAAATAAGGAATATGATGTTTTAAGTTTAGCTGGAACTGAAGTAAGTTTGTTTACTTTCAAAATACCAAAAGGTGCTGAATTGGGTACTATCCATATAAATGTAGAGCAAAATGCTACTGTGGTTATAAATAATACAGAGGAAAGTATAACAGTAGCTGCTAATGGAAAATTAGTTATACCAAATGTAGGAATTGATATAAATAATGATGGTGAATTAGTATTAGATTTTGATGTTGCAAGTTCTTTAAAAAGTATTGGTAATAGTTTTATGTTAATTCCGGTATTGAAACCATCATTTAGAGGAAAAAATGTTTCTGATGAATTTATTATAAAAGGGCAAATTTTAGATGTTTCTAATAACCCAGTTAGTAAGGCTGTAATTACATTATCCTCAACACCAACAGATGAATCAACGATTTTAAGAGTAACTTTATCAAACAAAAATGGGAAATTTTATTTAGGAAAGTATCCAAATGGTGAATATGATATCGACGTATATACAACAAATATAACTTTACCAATAGACTTTGATTCACTAGTTTCAGATTATTCTACAACAATAACTGTAAATAGCGAAAATGTAAATATAACTATTAATTTAGATCAATAATAAAGCCCAAAAAATAGTTTATTAAATATAGTCAAGATTATATTAAAAAATAAAACCCGCTTCTATAAATAAAATTAGAGGCGGGTTTTATTATTTTCATATACACAATACAATACACAAAATTTTTTATGGTCTCATTATCAAACAAAAAACTTATCAACATCAATAACAAAAATTAAATCATCTTTTCTATTAATAATATTTTTTAGATATTTAGTATTAGATGCATTTTCTAAAATCTCTTCAGGAACACTTTCTATTTCATGATTAAGAACATTCATTATTTCTTCTACCTTGTCTACAATCATTCCAAAATCTTTTTCTTTTCCTTTTACAATAACAACATTCTTTGAGTTATTTTTATTATAATAGAATTTTTCTTTTAAATCTATCAATGGAATAATTTCTCCTCTAATATTCACTACATCCTCAACATTATCTTTTTCTAATGTTGTAATTTCTCTAATTTTTTCTATCTCTATTGCATAATATTCTTCTAATAATTTAAATCTTAAGAATAATTTTGAATCTTCATGTAAAGAACGAGTTTCCCCTGTTTTATCTTCAATATTTTTACTTATTTCTATTCCTAATTCTCCGAATACTTTTTCTAAATCTAATAAAGAAACTATTTCAGAATCTAAATTAATGACCCCCATAACCTTTGAGTTTTTATTTGTAATCGGTAATTTGTTTATTTCATCTATGCTTACATTTACAATATTTCTCACTTCTTCTACATGTAATCCGAATTTTATTCCATATATTTCTATGATTATTAATTCTCTAAGATTTAAATTATCTTTTTGGAATAATTTATTTAAATCTATAATTTGAATAATTTCTCCTCTTAATGAAGTTACACCTTTTACAAAATCAGGCATATCTGGTATAGAGTATATTTCTGGATTTTTAACAATCTCTTTAACGTTTTCTACAGGAATAGCCATTATTTCATTACCTAATTTAAATTTAAGGATTTGTACTAAATTTTCATTTATTAATTCTTCGGGTTCAGTTGTATTATTATTCACATATATTTTTTTGCTACCTTCAAATAGCTTATCTATATTAATTACCTTATATAATAAATCTCTCTTTTTTATAACAGAAGAAAAATACTCAGATTCTTTTATATTTTCTATATTTGACTCATCATCGATATGCAGCATCTCTGCAGTATCATCAACAATTATACCCATTAAAATACCGTTATGAGTTAAAATAACTATTTTTGAATCTGGTGCAATATTATTACCAATATTCATTTTACTTTTTATATTCATTATCGGAATAGTTTTATCTCTCAAATTAATAATACCTATAATATAATTATCTGTACCTGGAATCTTTACAATATTTTCATATTTTATTATTTCTTGTACATTTTCCATTTGAATTGCATATTTATCTTTATTTAATACAATGGTTATATATTGTAGCATCATATCACCAACCTAACTCAATTTAAATTGGTTAACTATGTCAATCAAATCATTTAACAAAATATTTATTCATGATTTTTGCGTAAATTTTTATATGAATTATTTTCTTTAGAAATTTCAACTTTTGAATAAGAAAACTCATTATAAACAGATTTTATTTCATCAAGATTATCTAAAAAGATTTTTACTAAATCTGGATCAAAATGTTTTCCAGCACCTTCTTTTATGATTTTTATAGCATCATCAAAAGAAAAAGCGTTTTTATATGGTCTATCAGAAACAAGAGCGTCAAAAACATCAGCAATTGCAACTATTCTTGCAGCTAATGGTATTTTTTCACCTTTTAAATTACGTGGATATCCACTTCCATCCCATTTCTCATGATGTCCAGATATAATATCAAGAGCAATATCAAGAACATCCTTACTACCAGTAAGCATTTTTAATTTATTTGATATATTTAACATAATTTTTTCGCCAATTAATGGATGTCTTTTCATTATTTCAAACTCTGCATTAGTTAATCTTCCAGGTTTTAATAAAATATCATCAGGAATTCCAATTTTACCAATATCATGCAAAGGTGCATATAGATATACTTTTTGAGCAAAATCAAATTGTCCATTTTTTAAATTTTTAGCTATAATATGTGAATATAATGCAACTCTATTAGTATGATTTCCAGTTTCAAAATCTCTATTTTCAGTCATTTCTGCGAAAGAGTTAGAAATTATAGAAAATGTTTCTTGCATTACATACGTAAAGAAAATTTTACTATTAAGTATTTCAAAATATTTTCTGATTTTTTGCACAAAAAAATCATCGAATCTATTAATTTTTTTACTGTTTATAAATATAATACCAATCTGTTTATTACCAAATATTATTGGTAGAACTAAAGAAGATTTGTATCCTTTTTCAATTAGTCTTGATATAATATGATATTTTTTATATTTATTCCAATGTGATAAATCGTTAATTATTTTATAATTATATGAATGATAATATGATTTTCTTTTTGAATAATGTCTTTCACCATTTAAAGATATTTTAATGTTATCTTTAGATATTTCACCTAAAGTAATTAACTCATTTTTAAAATTAATATATGAAATCTCTATTCTATCAATATCATCATAATGCTTTGATAAGATATTAAATATGTTTTTCATTAGTGAATTAATATTAGTACTTTCAGGGATATTAATAAGTTCATGTTCTATTTCGATTTCTTTAAACATTTCATTTGTAAAATTATTTAGTTTATCAAATTCAACATATTGGAATAACTTTGATGAATAATCATGTGTTGGTTTATGAGAGTTTATTGTATTAATTGTTTTATTTTTAATTTCATCTATATTTTCGCCAATAAAATCCATATTTTTTGAAAAAATAAAAAAATCTAAAATTTCAAAAATAAAAATCAAAAACATAAACAACATTATTTCCATAAACGTAGAAAATTCTTTTTTCTGAATATTTAAGTTTATTTTTTTTATAATTTGATGCATAACAAGACTTAATTTTGATAATTTAGAATTTACATCTAACGATGAATCTTTACTAACATTTTTTAAAGATATAATCCATGAATTAATTTGTTCATTATTAAATTTTAATAATAGTAAATTCTTTTCTAATTCATTTAGATAAGTATCAAGAGATTCATTATTATACAATATCTCGCTTTTAATTCCATTTCCATTATCAATAATTTCCATTAATTTTTCTTCATTTTTTCTCAACGAATATATATCTTTAAATGAATAACCAATAAAAGCAAAATAAAGAATAAAAATTATTATAGTAATTATTTGAAAAATTTTAAAATTAGTTTTGAAGCTTTTCATTTTTTCAACTCCTAATATTGAAGCTTTATAATTTAATAAAGAGAAAAATCTCTTCTATTATTATTAAATTTTAAATTGTTTAATTAATTTATTTAGCTCTTCACTTAAATCTGATAATTCTTTTGATGCCTTTGCAACATTTTCGAAATCTTTATTTTGTTCTTCAATTTTGTCTTTAAACTTAATAACATCACTAGAAACACTTAAAACTGCTTTATTAGCTGTATCAGTTGCCGCTGCTATTTCTTCTGTTGACGCTGTTTGTTCTTCAGCCGAAGCTGCTGTGTTATCAATCATCATAGATATTTGTTCAATTTTTTTAGTAATACTTTCAAATTGTTCTGCAATTTGAAATACCATTTTATTTGTTTCACTAATACTATTAACAACATTTTGAGTTTCCTTATCAACATCATTTGCACTTTCCTGAATTTTACCTAAAATTACAGCAATTTCTTCAGTAGCTTTTTTACTTTCTTCAGCTAACTTTCTTATTTCATCTGCAACTACTGCAAATCCTTTTCCAGCTTCACCAGCTCTTGCTGCTTCTATTGCGGCATTTAATGCTAATAAATTTGTTTGTTCAGTAATTGAATTTATCGTTTCAACTATTTCTTGAATATTTGCTGTTTCATTAGCCAATGACTTTACTGTTTTTGCATTTTCTTTTGCTTTTTCATTTACATCATTTATTTTTGCTTTAACCTCTTCAACATTTTTTGTACCTTCTTGAGCTAATTTAGAAGCTTCTGTTGTTTGTTCCATAACTTCTTGAGTGGACTTAGAAACACTTTGTGCTGCTGCAGCTATTTCTTCTACTCCTGCTGTTGTTTCTTCTAATGATGATGAAGCATCTTGTATTTTTTCATTAATTTCTTCTATATCAGAAAAGACATTATTATTTGCTTTTACATTTTTATCAATAGCAGAAGATACTTCTGTTGATGTTTGAATCAATGTTTCTGATGAATCTTTTACTTTTTTAACAAGTAAAGCAAGAGATTGTATAGTTTTAGTCATCATTTGAGCCAGCTTTCCTAATTCATTTTTAGAATTTAATTCAATTTCAACATTCAATTCTCCATTTCCAACTTTTTCCATTTCCTGAGTCATCTTTGAAATTGGTTTTACAATACTATTATTGACAAACATTATTCCGATTATAAATGCGATAATTATGATAATTCCAGAAATTATTATGTAGATATATGAATCTTTCCATACAGCATTTTGAATAACATCTTCAGGTATTGCAGTATATACTGTCCAACCTAATTCTGGTATTTTATAATAAAAAGCCAGTTTAGTAACATTATCGTACGTATATTTAATTACACCACTTTGTGAAGTTGCTTTAGTAAAAAATTCTCTAGAACTAACATCAACTCCCCATTTACTAGGATCTTCATGAATTAAAGCTATACCTCTTTCATTTATAATATAGACAACTTCTTCTTCAAAAGCCTGTTCGCCTAAAAATGAATCAACTAAATTTTTTATTGACAAATCAATTGCTAAAACACCAATAATGTTTCCGTAATTATCAGTAACAGTTTTTGACACTGTTATATATTTCTTGCCACTCAACATATCATCATATGGGTCTGAAACAATAACCTTTCCAGGTTTATTCATAGCTGTTTTATACCATGGCCTTACTGTAGGATTATAATTTGGTGGTAAATCTATATCAGGTTTTAGTAAAATTGTTTTATCTTTTAAACCCAAAGATATAGTCTCAAAATCATTAAAACTTTTTATAATATTTTCAAAATTTTTAAGTATAACATAGTTTTCATTTTTATTACTTAAAGCACTTTTTATATTTCCATCGTCTGATAACATATTCATTACACTAATTATAGGCTTAAAATAAGTTTTTAATATTTCCGCACGTTTTTTTGTAGCAATTTTCAAATCATCTGTGATGTTATTATAAGTATTGCTATAATTTTGATACGTACTTATAACAGTAAAAATAACCATAGGAACTAAAGAAATTAAAATAATAATCCATATCATTTGACTCCTTAAACTTTTCATATATCCTTCCCCCTTATGTTTTTGTATTTTTATATTTTAATGTAAAATAAAAACATAAATTGACACATATGCATATGTATATTATTTATATATGTAATTATTATAATACTTAAATGTTTTTAAAAATATTCAAAGTTTTATAAAAAGTAACATTTTTCTAAATCTTTAATGAATGTATTATTAAAGTATATTATAATTTTAATAAATCTAATCAGAAAATTTTATCAAACTAAACAGTAAAATAATTGATTTTAGCTTGTAGTTCTTGGGATAATGCTGATAAATTTTGAGAAGACGCGTTTACCTCTTCTAATGATGCATTTACTTCTTGTATAGTTCCAAACATTTGTGTAACGCTTTGAGATGCTGTTTGTATTAATTCATTTAACTTAGCCGTTGCTGCAGCCATCTCTTCTGCTGTAGCACCTTGCTCTTCTGTTGAAGCACTGATGTTTTGTATCATTTCTTGTATGTCTTCCATTGCTTCGTTTAGTATTTCAAATGATTTATTTATATTTTTAATTGTGTTTTCTAATTCATCTACAGCTTCATCTGTATCATTAACATCTTGAACTGATTCATTTACTTCGCTTATAAGATTTGTAAGTATATTACCAATTTCATCTGTTGATGCTCTGCTTTGTTCAGCTAATTTTCTTATTTCATCTGCAACTACAGCAAATCCTTTTCCAGCATCACCCGCTCTTGCTGCTTCTATTGCAGCATTTAATGCTAATAAATTTGTTTGTTCTGTTATTGAATTTATAGTTATAATTATTTCATTAATATCATCTGTAAATTGAGATAATTTATTAAGAGAATTTTTTGTCTTTTCACTCTTTTCTTTTACTGTAATAACTTTTGTAAGAGATGTATGAATATCTTTTTTATTATTTTCAATTAATTCTATAGAATTCTCACTTTTTTCTAGTAAATTTACTGCTGTTTTAGAGTTCTCATCAGCTGAAGCAGCTAATTCTTCAATACTTGCTGTTAATTCTTCTAATGATGCTGCATTTTCAGTAGTTTCCCTATTTATTTTATCTATTACAGAATTTACTGCGTTTAAATTATTTGAAACCTCATTTGCTCCTACAGCTAATTCTTCGCTTGCTGCTGCTGAATCAGCTGAAGCATTTGTTATAGTTGTGATAATATCTAAAAGTTTTATTCTTAAATTTTCTAAAGCTTTTGCAGCCTGACCGAGCTCATCTTTTGATTTTATATCATCCATTTTAATATTTAAGTTGCCATTACCTAAATCGGATAATGTTTTAATTATTTTCTTTATTGGTCTTGTTAAACTTCTTGAGAATAGTAATGAAATGATAATTGAAACAACAATAGAGAATCCCAAAATAGTAAGAACAGTTATATAAATCATTTTGTGCTTTTTATTTATGGTATCTTCTAATTCGTTTAATGCTGTATCAAAACCTTGTCTGATTTCTAAAGATAAATTATTATCATATTTTCCATTTTCTAATTGATTAATAAACTCATTAAAATCATTCCTTAATTTATCTACAATTTCTTCTGATGAAAGTGTCTTAAGTTCAATTTCAATAGAACCATATGTATTTTTAAGCTTACTCAAAATAGAAGATATATTTTCTCCTTTATCAATATTATCTTTAATACTAAAATCTAACTCGTTAAACATATTAATGTAATTTGCAAAATTTTCTAAACTTTTAGTATAATTCATAGTCTCTTTGGTACCCATAACACTGACAATTCCAATGATAACAATTAACATAACCAAAATTGATGAAAATAAGATCATCTTACTAAATATACTTTTCACTGAACTCCCCCCTTTTTCATTTTTAAAAATAAACAATCAAATGTACTTTTATATTATAAAAGTACATATTAAAACAAATTATAAAATTTATATATAATATACATATATTAATATGATATTATTGTTCCTACCAAAGAAATAAATACGTATATAATAAATTAAAAATAATTTTTTACTGTTCTTTTTCTCTATGTAGATTAAAATCAAAATTATTTTGTTGCTTTACTTTTCTTTTCATTTCATACATTAATTTATCAGCATTTATAAGAGTTTTATCAAAATCTGATATGAAAGGCGATATTCCATATGAAAAATCAGGTCTTATATTATGTGAGAATTTAAATTTCTCTCGGGAAATTTTCATTATTTCTTCTGCTTTTTCTACAGGGCATCCTTTTAATATTAATAAAAATTCATCTCCACCCATTCTAATTATATAATCAGACTTTCTTAAATTAGTTTTTAAAACATTAACTAGAGTTTTAAGTATATCATCGCCAACATCATGACCATAATTATCATTGATTTCCTTAAAATTATTTAAATCAATAAATACTATTGAATCATCTTTTGTTATTCGTATTTCTGAAAGAAAACCTCTAGTATAAGCACCCGTTAAAGGATCTATCATAATTTTCTTGTGAGCTAAAGAAAGTTTATTTATCAAATTATTATATCTATTTTTAATTTTATTAATTATTCCAAAAAATAATACAACAATCCCATATGGTGAAATTATTTTTTCATTAAATAAAAATATTAGTATTAATGAATCATATAATATAGCTAAAGAAGTAAATAATATGAATAATCCTTGAATTGGTAAGTTATTTTTAATAGTTAGTATTGATAAATATAATACATTAATAAATAGCAAAATTGATATTTTTCTTATAAAGAGTTCGAAAATATAAAAATTTGGTGTTAATAATAAAGCTAAAGCACCGATAATATTTATCCAAAACATCATCTTTTTAATTTTATTATTTTTAGTAATAAGTTCTCTGGAAGTAGCACAAATGAAGAAAGCAAAAGATAGATAAGAAGATGAAACAAATATTTTTCTCATTATAAACATTGTTGTATAACTCCCCATTGTTTGAAAAGGAACTAAATCAAACATCCATATTGCTGCAAACAATGCTGATAATGAATAGCAAATATTTATATTGTTAAGATTTTCATTTAAATTTTTCCATAATAATGAGGTAAAAAGACTTAATATTAATATAATTCCAATACCAGAATATAAAAATACACCTGTAAGAAAATAAAGAATAATATATTTTGATTTTTCATTTTCAGATATAATAGTTGGAACAATATCTATTCCTATATTGTAAACACCTGAAAGTTCTATTTTTATTTCATTAGTATCACTTGGAAGTTGAAATAAAAAGGGTTGATACCAAAAATTGCCACTACGACTTTTGGAAAATCCATAACTTCCAATTAATCTTCCATTAGAATAAACTGCAAGATAAGAACCATCTATTTGAGGTAAATAAAGATAATAAACATTATTTTTTAGATTAAAATTTTTAATTTTAGCAATAAATATAGCTGTATCTGGACTTTTTAATATTTTATAGTAAGGAACTGTAATTTGTTCAATCTTTGTATTTCCTTTAATATTATGTATCATTGTCAAATTATTAATTTTGTATCCTTTTGCAGATACTGCATATTTCATAGCCATTATTAATAATATGAAGAATAATATAACCATTAAATAATAAAGAATTATAAAATTATATTTAGATAAATTTTTTATCCACATATTTAATTCTCCACTAACTTTATATTTTGAAAATAAAATACATATATATTATATATATATGTATTTTTGTATTTTATATATATTTTAATATTTTTTTGATTTTTTTAAGTGCACATAATGTTATGTTAACGTTATATTTTTTTTAAGATTTAGATAGATATAATATTTATTTTATATAATAGTTATATTCTTAGATAAAAATTAATAATATAACTTCTTCAATAATTCCAATTATTGGTATTCTTTATATTTGATTTTTTAAATTAATCCAACCCTTCATTTTTCAATCTAATAAATTCTTTTTTCGGTATCCTCCACTGTCTTCCAAACTTTATGGCTTTTATTTTCCCAATTTTTATATACCTTTGTACAGTTCTCCAATTGATTCCGAATAAATTAGCAATATCTTCAATTGAATAAAATTCTTTTTCCGTTA
This sequence comes from Marinitoga okinawensis, assembly GCF_055387075.1. Taxonomy (NCBI): domain Bacteria; kingdom Thermotogati; phylum Thermotogota; class Thermotogae; order Petrotogales; family Petrotogaceae; genus Marinitoga; species Marinitoga okinawensis. Next base: position 16,145 of record NZ_AP042423.1, read on the forward strand.
TTTGTTGCTGTATATGTTGTAATAATTTAAATTTCTCTTCTTTTGATAATGAATCTACTATTTTCAATAATTCATCAAAATTCATCTTAATGCCAACTCCCTTTGAATAATTCTCTTAACTTGCATATGTGTAAAATTCTTGCCTTTTTTAGTTTTTAAACCTTTGTTATTTAATAGATTAGCTATTTTTTTATAACCATATCCCTTATTTCTAAGCCTTTTAATGTAACTTATAACCTTTTGCTCATTGTCATTTGAAACTAATTTACCATTTAGAATATCATATCCAAATGGAATATCGCCACCAGTCTTTTCTCCACGATCCCGTTTAGCTTTAAGTGCATCCTTTGTCCTTTCAACAATAGTTTCTCTTTCCCATTGAGCAACAGAAACTAATACATTCAATACTAAACGTCCAGAAGCTGTTCTAGTATCAACATTTTCGCTTACTGAAAATAACTCATGATTTTTAAATACTTTATTCAATAAAAAACCCATATCAGAAACAGACCTTGTTAATCTATCTAATTTTGCAACGACAATACCATCAACCATATCTTCATTAATCATATGTATAACTTTATTTAATCCATCTCTTTTTAATGTTTTACCTGATACGCCATCATCAACGATGATATCAATTAATTCTAAATCATATAACTCGCAATATGACATAATCTTTTTTATTTGAGCTTCTTTACCCAATCCACTTTTAGCTTGTTCTTCTGTACTTACCCTTACATATCCAACAACTTTCATAATGAATCCCCCTTAAATCATATATATATTCATATAATATCATAATTTGTCATATTATGTCAAGTTAATTCATATAAAAAACAATATTAATTAAAGTCACAAGTTCTAGAAACTGTACTATAGAATGCATAAATAAACGCATAAAATACAAAAAAGGTAACACTTCGCCCGAAGCGTTACCTTTTAGCCAATAAAATATATATCCTACGATATATTTAATATACATTTCAGAGATTACGTTTTACTTTATTAATTATACATCATGATCATAATTATTCTCTTGTAACTAATGAAATACCTATTAATTCTAATATACCTAATCCTAATAATGCTAAATATGGTGAAATCAAATTAGTATTTTTAGTATTAATATTGCATAATGTCCATAAACACCTGTGGATTTTTAAAAATTTTCAATGATTTTACGATAATCATTATTATTGAATTTTTCCTACTTTTCGTAATATATTCTTAAAACGATATAGCTTCTTTAAGCTCATTAAAATAAAATACATGATTAAATAATTAGATATCTGAATTACATCCTCTTAAAACGCTTAATTTTAGAAGCTAAAAACTTTATTATTAGCTGATTATAGAGTTTAAGTGAAAATAAAATAATTAAACATTTTATCAGTTATTATCAATATTTACTAGATGCTTTGAGATCCATTATTTTTTCGTAAGTATTGAAATATATTTATATTTTTCAATACTTACTAATATCTTTATTCTGCTATAATAAATTTCATTTTTTATAGCTACATAATTTTTTATTGCATTGTACGCTAATATTTTGAGCTATAAGACTCCTTAAAATCTATCTCTAATCTTTTTACTTAAAATAAAAATAGATAGCCTTAAAAAGGCTATCTCAATAAAAACTTAAATTTTATTAGTAATGTACTAAATAAATATGCACAAAAACAAGACGAAACATAAAGTTCTTTGTATGTGCTATACATAAAATTTATTAGGATAGAGTATGCACAACACGGTGGGGCTAAAATCTCAACTCCCTTCTCTATATATGCTAATATAGGTATATTGTGTCAAATACTCATTGATTAAAAAATATCTAATTTTTATATACTTTATATATAATATTATACCTCGATTACTTCGCTTCTCTGTTTTGCTTATATACTTTTGCTTTCTTAATCACTATAATCCTTTACTATACTGCTTTTACTCACTTTCTTCCATTAATACTACTATTTCTCGTTCTCTAGGAATCTTAGTCGCCTTTAATTTAACATTACCATTACTTTTTTCTTCCGCATATACCTCGATTCTATATTTACTAAATATATCTTCTCTATCAGTATAAACATAGTTTGCAGGATTATCACGTATTAATTCATTTAATAACGGTAAAACACTTTCAAGCTTTTGTATATAAAAATACTTAGTTCCATCTATACCTAATTCTTCAATCTTGCTAAGAATTTTTTCATACCGTGCATTGAAATAACCTGAATACTTGATATTAGATTCTTGTGTTCTTATATTAAATATTTCAGCATTTATATTAATCGCTACATTGTTGTAATAAATAGATAAATACCTTCCATAATTTTCCAAGGTTAAATACTTTCTATCATTGGAATACCTTATTAACTCTAGTATTGTAGATATTTGATGATAATGATAATCAAGATCAATTATGGATAATATTTCTTTGTTTTTAAAATGCTTAGTGTTATACGCGTATCTTAACATACCTTCTATATTTGCATCGTCTCCAAATAAATCACTTAAGTAACGTAAGACTTCATCTCTTTGAGATTCAAATGTATCTATAGTCTCTCCTATATTGTTTTTGGAATAGTTAGCAATTTTATGCATTTGATCAAATATGCTTTCTTGTGTTTCTTCTACTTCACGAATATCACCTGTCTTTTTTATTTTATCTATAAACAATACAGGTAATTCTTTACTTGCTGCTACGATAATATGTGCATGATAGTATAATTCATTATTCTCATTTAAAATTCCTTTTGCAGAAGTCATTTTAATATCCATTGATTCTTTAGTTTTTACTTTATAAAACGCATTATATATTTTACGCATCGTTTTTTTATTATCTAATATAACAGTAATATAATAGAACTTATAACCTTTTGATAAATAATAAATCACTCCAGACATTACTTCGTTTTTAGAATCTGCTAATTTTTTAGCTTTAGTTCTTTTGGGCATAATAATATCCTCCTATATAGTTTATTTTTTTGTTCTATTATAATTATACAATTGAGGGTTGATCATAAACGGTGATTCTTTATAATCTATCTCTTTTGCGATGGATATTTTATATAAATAAAAAAGGATAAGTATTATAACTTCGCTTATCCTCTTTATAACTAGGTTCTATAATAAATATTGTTTGTTAGAAACAATAGATAAGATTCAAGTATTGACGATATATCATAATTTTATAGATATAATATACTTTTTCTAAATGCTCTAAACTTCCTGAGGTTAATTTAGCTCTTAACTTACTTATATAAATTCCCCTTAATTTATTATTTTCATTTTAATTCTAATTTTAATACATTGACTTTGTTATAAATGAGGTTTTTAGAATTATAAATAACAAAAAACGGCACTTACCAAACGGTAAATGCCGTTTTAGTATTGAATGTAAAGTAGTTATTTGAATTTTAATTATTTATTATAGCATAAAATTTAAGCAAAGTTTCTTTTATAAAGGTTTTAAGTAATCACCGCGAACATGCTAATTCTAATCAGAAAGAAATTGTTAAAAATAAATCAGTTAGATGTAATAATATAGAATTATTCTTCGATATTTTTATTCCTTACTTTTTTTAATTCTGGTACGTATTTTTTTATTATTTTTCTAAATCTGATCATAAAATCTATCATTTGATCTTGTAATTCTTCCCAATGTTCCTCATCTTTTAATCCCCATTTTTCAAATTTTTTTCTTATTCTAGATGCTCTATTTTCATCCATTCTTTCCCATTCAAGTTTATCTTCAAGTACTTTCTCAATCATATCTTTTTTTGAGAATAAATAATCAAAATATTTTTTATTAATCTCTTCAGAACCTTTTCCACCATCAATATATAATTCAACTGATCCCCAATCATAGTTAATAAGATATTGTAATCTTAACCCAGATAATCCAACTCCTGTAGAGATCCAATTATCTTTGCTCGGTGAAATTCTTGAAAATAAATCGGTTTTCTTTTTGCTTCTTTCTAATAGTTTTTGCCAAAAATCTAATCTTTTTATATGACGTTTTGACAATTCTATTTTTTTAGATCCAATATCTTTTGATTCTTCACTCGGTCCTACTATTATATAAAATAATGGTGCTGGTTCAGAGTTTCCTATTTTTACAGCTTCTAATTTTAACAAATAAAAATCTATTGGTGTTGATTCATTTAACCAAGATATTGCTGTTATATGTGCATTTCTTGGTTCGGATGTTATCCAAATTGCCTTTTTAGCATCTATGTTTGTAGCATAGGTAATGAGCTTTCCAAGATGATCGTGATCTGTTTTTTCTAATTGGTTTTCAATAACAACAAGATTCCCATCACTATCTTCTGCTAATATATCTACATTAAATGTTCCAACAGCTTTTTCTGTCTCAATTAATGAAAGAGATATACCTAATGTTTCTGCTAATACATCTAGGTTTTCAGCAAGCCAGTTTGTAAAATCATATGCTTCGTTTTTCCAGATATCCCTTAAATTAACTCTTTCAATTTTTCCAATCATAGAGTCACCCCATCCTTAATTTTATTGTTAATTATTTATAGAATACAAATAAATGGAGGTAAATATTATGGATAAAGAAATTGAGCTATTAAATAATGATGAAATATTTAAACGATACAACAATGATTTATTTGTTTCAAATTTTGGAAGAGTCTATAATTGCCGTTTAGGAAGATTTTTAAGTTTAATTATAAGAAATGATGGATATGTTGCTATCTCTCATTATGGAAAACATATTTACGTCCATAGATTAGTTTAGGAAACTTTTATTCCAAATGACGATTCAGAAAATAAAAAATATGTAAATCATAAAGATTTTAATAGGGGTAATAATCATGTAGATAATTTGGAATGGGTTAGTGCTAGAGAAAATATTTTACATAGATTTACCCATAGTAATAAAGCTAATAAAAATAAAAATGTTGAATTTGCAAAATATGATGTGAATGGGAATTTTGTTTGTAAATATAAAACTATAAAAGAATAGTAGATTAATAATAAAGTTTCAAAAACCTAGATTTATAATTAGATTATAGGAAAAACTCATACATAGTAGGGATATGTTTGGCGTAAAGTAGATCCATCTAATTTTTCTAAAAAGATTGAAGTTGAAAATATTAATTTTAAGTATAGAGATGGAATTGCCATAGTATAGTGGTATGATAAAAACTATTATGAGTTTCCTTCTATTAATAGCTAGTAGAGATATTTTAATATTCAATCAAGTACAATTTTTAAAATATTGAAAGGACTAAAAGAAAATTATAACGGTATATTTTTTAAATATAAATAATTATAAGATTAGTTATATTGAGACCATAAAAAATTTTGTGCAAATTTCCTTCACATTTTACTTTAAATAAAATTTTTATGTTTTTTTTCAAGAACTATTCTAATTATCTATTAATCAATATTTACACTAAATAAATATAATTCAGGTTCTACATACTTTATCTTGTAAAAATTGTCATTAATATTTTCTAAAATATTCAGCTCTTGCAATTTAGCTTTATTATTATGGAAAACCAACAATAATCCATTATTTATTTGTACACTATCATAAGATTCATTATATTTTTGAATATATCCATGTATTTGGTTAACCCATTTTTTTAATTCATCGTCGGTAATTTTATTTATCGTAAATTTGCACTCAATAATAAATGGAGGAAATCCTTCAAATTCATTAATTAATATATCATAACGCAACCCTCCAAAATGCTTCTCATGATCAATAATTTTATGCTCATTATTACCGTTATCAACAAATTGCCTTAAATAAAGCAAATAGTGTGATTGAGCTATTTCCTCGGCTTTACTTATTTTATTATTATTTTTTTTCTTATAATAAAAATAATCCGTAGTAAAAATTTTGAGATGTTTTCTAAAATTGTTTAAGGTGTAATATACCCAATATAACTTTATAAACCATTTCATTTCCTCAATATTAATGTCATAATCATTATTTGGATAAATCAACATCGAATCTAGAGCATATGCCCATTCTTCTTTTTGAAATTGTGTTAATACATCAATGATTTCATTGACTGAATACATTCTCTTTTTAAATAAATTATTAAAAAGATCAAGGCGTTCAACAAAAATTAAAAATACATTATTTAATTCATTGATTGTATTTTTGTTTAAAAAAGATTTAATATTTTCAGTTATTGTATAAATTGTTCTAGATTTGAATTCATTTGTAAAATATATTTTTGATATATTATTCTGATAATCTATATTTTTGTCTATATAATTTAAAAGATTAAATAATTCTTCAAAAAATTCTAATCTTTTTTTATTTAATAGTTCATCAACAAATTTATTTTTAAAAATAGAATTTTCATATTGATTTAAATAATATAAAAAATATATAATTAAAATAAGTCTAAAATCATTAGTATAAATATCATAAAGATTAATAAGATATCTTTTTGAATAAATTTCTGAGTAAAATTTAAAAGTATCTTTATTATATTCATCAAGTGATAATTTATTTATCACTTTATCATGATTAATTTCAGAAATATTGAACAAAAAATATTTAAAAAAAACAAATGCTTTTTCTAATGTTAATGAATATAAATTATTTTGAAATGCAAATAAATATTCTTTTATTACTTTTGTGGTTTCATTCAATCGCAAACACCTCTTTTTCAAGAATTGCTTTTATCATTATTTCTGCATTTTCACGCATTTTACGAATTTTATCAAGTGCTTCAAATTGACTATCTAAAATTTCAATAATTTCCTGTTGTTTTTCAAGAGGGGGAATAGAAATTTTAATAGATTTAAGTTCCTGTAGATTTATATTTGCTTGTCCAATAATTTCTCTACATAATGTTTGAATATATTCTTTAATTAATTTTGAATTCATATAGTATGATACAAATTTTGGTAACACCTTATCTTTATTTACTCTTAAACGAATTAAATACGATGCAAAAACATAGGTACCATCAATATCAAAAATAGCTGTTTTACCTATAAGAGTTTTGCTGTTTGTTCTATTAAAAAGTATATCTCCCTTTTCAAGTTTGTATTTTTCTAGTTTATCTTTATCAAGTTTAATATATTTTAATGATGATAAATCAATCTCACCTATATATGTCAAATTATTCATTCCCAAAATAGGTATATCTTCTTCAGTTCCATCAGCTCTTGAGGATATTCCGTATTGAGCAAATGTAACAATATCATTTAATTCTACAAACTTCCAATTACCTTTAAAAATAGCATTATCAATACCTGTATCTAGGAATATTTTTTCAAGCTCTTTTGATTTTTCAATAATTACTCGCTGTTTTTTTAATCTTTCCACAATTTGCTTTTGAACTTCAAGTGGTGGAAGTGGAATATGAATTTGTGATAATAATTCAAAACTTAAACTATCTCTAATACTTCCAGAAGTTGATTCATTTATTCTAGATAGAAACCAATCACTTTTAAATATATTAAACAAAAATAATTCATCTACTTTATCTTTATTTTTAACTTTAAAAACAACATATGCTGGACTAACTAAACCTTTTTTTGGAATATCAAAATAACCTATCGATCCAATATTTATACGATAAGGGTTATAAACAAAACACCCTTTTTCAATAACTTTATATTGTGAAAGATTTTTCTCATATGTATCATTATTTTTCCCATAAACATTTTCTTTAAAATATTTATCAGCTAAAATTATTCCTTGTTCTTTTGTTATACTATAAACAGGTAATAATTTCTTTTCTTTATTACGAACTGAATACTTTTCTAATATATCTCCTAATTTTACCCACTTCCATTTAATATTTCTTTTTTCTATATTTCTATATAACCCTGGATTAAGGTTATAATCTTTTCTTTTTATCTCATCAATATTTGCAATCCAAACTTGTTTATTATCAACATATTTTTCTTTAAATGTATCAATATTATCATTATCAAGAGTTTTTATCCACTCTTTAAAAGTTGAAATTGCATCTGGCAAATCTCCACATGGTGGGTTATATATATTTGGATTATTTCCTTGAAATGCTCCATTTATTGGTTTTCTTTGAGTTGAAAGGGTAAAACCATCATTCTTTACATCAAAAAATAAAATATATTTTGTTGCATAATCATTTTTTGATTTTATTTCATTCCACTCTTTATTTGTTGGTCTTTCAAAATATAAAATTGTAGTTTTAACACCACTATATGGGTGAAAAATACCAGCAGGCATAGAAATTATTGCTTTAAGATTGAATTCTCTCAAAAGCTTTTTTCTTATATTTTTAAACGTATTAGAATTATCAAAAAGAATTTTATCAAGAATAATAACTACAGCTCTTGAATTTTTTTTATCAGGTGATGAAAATTTTAGAGAATTCATAATATGTTGTATAAATAATGCTTCAAATCTCTTTACATGATATTCAAAAATACCAACCCTTGATTGAGTTAATGGACCATATGGAGGATTGGATAGTACTACATCATATTTTTGTTTATGAGTATCTTGAGCACGATTATCAAGACTATCTGCCTCATATAAATTTGATTTTCCGTCATTGTGTAATATCATGTTCATTAAAGCAAGTTTATATACATCTGGAGCTTTTTCTATACCCCACAAATTCTTTTCTTTTAATTCTCTAAAATATTTTTCAACAAGGAAATAATCATTTTCATATTTTTCATAAATTTTTTTCTTAACAACCTCAAAAGCCCTTAGTATAAATCCCCCTGTTCCTACTGCAGGATCATATATTTTTTCTCCAATTTCTGGATCAGCAAGATCAACCATAAAATGAATAATATGTCTTGGAGTAAAATACTGTCCATATTGTTTTTGTTCACCTAATTTTTGGACTACAAATTCATATGCTCTTCCCATAACATCAAAGTTCTGTTCAAGTTTTAAATCGATCAATTTTTTTAAAAGATCTCTTATTGTAGGACCATATTTTATTCTCCATATATGATTTCTAAATAATCTGCGAAAAAGACTTAAGTCTTTTCCATTATGATCTTCTATATTTGCAAGATCTTGAAATATTTTCCTTACTGTTGGAACAACTTCATTAATTGTTATGTCACCATTTATTATTTCATTAGCCCACGTATAAAATCTTAATTCTTCAGGTAAATATGGAATATACTCATTTCCATCTATTCTAGCTGCTTCTTCACGTTGTTTTTCCTGATCATCAAATAATTTTAGAAAAAGAAAATAACTAAATTCTTCTAGGTATTCTGTTGTTTTTAAAGAATCGTCTCTAAAGATATTTGCTATTTTCCATAGTTCATCACCTAATTTATGAAAATCAACATTCTTTGTTGCCATATATTATTCCTCCTTAAATTCATCTACATTTATATAATTTATTTTTTTCATAGTTTCATAAACTTTTGTAAATTCATCAAGAGAACCAAAAATAAGCTTAATTTTATCAATTCCACCTTTATGTTGAAGTATCTGACTATTTGCAAATTGTGAATAAGTAAGTTTAGGATTCCTTTTCTTAAAATCATAATACATCATTAAAAATTCTATTTGTTCATTATTAAATTTTTTTATCTCTTCCAACCAATGTTTAACTGCATCTCTATTTTTTTCTTCAACGCTTTTAAATTTCTTTTTCCCAAGTGCTACGTCAATAAAATCTTGATATGTCGCATCAACTTCTCCAAATATTTCTCTTAAAGTATTTATATCAAATCCAAACGCCTCAAGATATTTTTCATTTACTGGAATTTTTGGATTTAATGCTTCCCACGACAAAATAGCTTGAATAAACCTTGCTTTTAATGCAGTTTGTTCCTTTATCACTTTTAATTGAGGCTCAATCTGTTTTCTTATTTCACTAAATAATTCAGGCGTTATTATTTCAGATTTTACAAGCCAAACAGGAACATCAGCAATTACCATTTCTATTTTTTCAGGTTCTTTGACTTCTTTTATAGATTTGATTTTAACATCATTTATTGTTTCTTCATTTCCATTATTCTCATTTTCATCTAGGATTAAATCATCTTCTTTTATTTTTTCGTTAGTTATAATCTCTTCAATACCAGTAAGATCTACAAAATCTATTAATTTAAATTTATTTTTTTCTTTTCCATGATGTTCAATGGTACATCGTCTTGTTGCTCTCCCTTTCATTTGTACATATAAAATCTTAGATTTAGTTGGTCTTGCCATAACTAAAACTTCAATATCAGGTGCATCTATTCCCGTTGATAACATATCAACAGAAATAGCTATTCTTATTTTACTATCTATCTGCTGAAATTCTTTTATTAATTGTTTTGCATTCTTTATTTGATTATGAATTGTAACGATAAACTCCTCGGCAGATGCATCATTTCTGGGTAAATTATTTAATTCATTATATTTATCAATAAATGTATTTCTTAAGTGATTAGCATGTTTAATACTTGCAGCAAATATTAATGTTTTAGGAATTATACGAGTTTTCCCATAATTTATTACCTCAAAGTATTTTTCACTAATTATTTCATTTCTTCTGGGAACATCAACTCTACGTCCCAATTCTTCAGGTTCAAAATCAAATCCCATATCGTGTATTCCTGTTAAATCAATATTTGTTAAAAATTTATACCACTCAGTTTCTGCAAGTATTCCATCTATAACTCCTTGATTATATGTATATCTAAAAACTGGCTCTCCAAAATAGTCATCAGTATTTTGAGTTTCTTTATCGGAAGGAGTTGCAGTTAACCCTAAAATTTTAGCCCCACCATTTCTAAAATGCTCCACAACATCGTACCAATCTCCAAAATAGGATCTATGACATTCATCCAAAATCACCATATCAAAAAGATTATTTGGATAAATTAAGTATTTTTTGTTAGCATACAAAAATTGTATAGTTGATACCGAAATATCATTATATTTATCCTCTTTTATACCAATAAGCCTATTTATTTTAAATACATCTCCAAGTACTTTGGTAAATGCTCTTACTGTTTGATCAGCTAAAGAATCTCTATCTACTAAAAACAATACTCTTTTAGCTAAACCAACCTTGTACATTTTAGCAATAATTCCTGCGGCAGTTATTGTTTTTCCTGTTCCTGTAGCCATTTCTAAATATGTTTTTTCTTTACCTAATTGAAATGCACTTATTACCTGTGATACTGCAATTTTTTGATAATCTCTAAGATTGGCTAAAAGTAAATCAGTTTCAGGATGAATAAATTCCTTTATTTCAGAATAAGTCATAAATCGTAGTATCTCTTCAGGACGTGTATTAGCTTTTAAATTTTGTCTATATATTTTTTCTCCATCTGATGCAAATATTAATATTACATTTGCTCCATTGTCATTTAAAATCTTTGCATAATTTTTTGCTTGTAATAATGCATTTCGCAAATCAACACCTTTTTTTTTAGCTTCAATTACAGCTATTGGTTTTTTATTATAAAGAATTACATAATCTGCTCTTTGTGCATTTGGTAAAGAATATTCCTTAGTAATTTCATCAAAATTGGTAAGATTCCAACCTAATTCCCTAAGCTGTTCGTCTATTAGCGTTTTGGCATTTTCTTCAGTATTCATAATTAATCCCCCTATATAAAAATTTTCCTCATCTTGTATGATTAAATATTGATAAATAATCTGAAATGATTAGTCTACTTTTTTAATTAGTTATAAGCATTCCTAAACAATATCCCTTTACAAATTTTCTAATAGCCTCATAATTTTCTATATTTAATGTAAGTGGATTAAGTGTTCTGATTTTGTATTTAGAAGAATAATCAATAAATAAACGAAATATTTTTTCAATGCACCTTTTTTAAGTAATTCATTTAATTCTCTTGCAAAATTTTTAATCTAATAGGGTAATCTAATTTTACAGCTAAACCATATGAGTATCCTAATTTATTTAAATTGAAATCATCTATCACATTATCACCTTCACTTTGAACTTTAATAACAAAAATGATATAACTTATGTTATATTGTGTGTCTGCAATTGCAGACATTTTTTATTGTTACATTTTTTTAACCAAAATAAGGTGATTTAAGGTACCCGTTTTTGCTAAATAGGAAATTAATCAAAAAAGTTGTTTTCAAGTGAATATGATAGGAAATAT